>NZ_BAAGTT010000028.1:0-576 GCF_054781775.1 Spirosoma areae
TCATCAGCGTCGGTTAAGGGTGGATTATGAACGTTCGGTAAAGGTCTCCGAAGCGATGATCCAACTGGCAATGATTCGTATTATGATTCGACGTTTTTAATTTTTAGACAGCCTCTTAGAGACTGTCTAAAAATAGCATTTTGATAAAAATAAGGAGCCGGTAAGTTTGTAGGAACAAAGAACCACCAATGTATCCTACTGATCTGACCGACTCCCAATGGCAAGTTATTCAAGAACTGCTGGCTGACCAACGAAAACGTAAACATGACTTGCGAAAAGTGTTTGATGCCTTGTTTTATGTAGTGAAAGGAGGTATTCCCTGGCGGCAGATGCCCAACGATCTACCACCCTGGAAGACAGCCTATTACTACTTTCGTAAGTTCCAGAAATTAGGCATCTGGGCGGAGCTAAATGATGCCTTACGAGAGAAAATTCGCCAGAAAGCGGGCCGGAAATTGAGTCCTTCAGCGGCCATTTTGGATTCGCAAAGTGTGAAAACCACGCTGGTCGGGGGCCAGCGCGGGTATGACGCGGGCAAGTCGGTCAAAGGTCGGAAACGGCATATTTTGGTCGATA